>NZ_DATGTT010000045.1:0-16372 GCF_035301675.1 Lentibacillus sp.
TTCCCGAAGCCAAGGTGGGGGATTGGTCACATATCCATGATGATAAAGAGGAAGCAAAACGTCCTGATGCATGGCGCGGTGTAAAAAGTAAGGAGGAAATAAAAAGGGCAAGGGCAGGTTATTATGGGTCAATTACTCATATCGATCATCAACTTGGAAGACTGCTTACTTATCTTCAGAAGAAGAATCTATTAAAGGAAACAATGATTGTCTTTGTATCTGATCATGGTGACATGCTCGGTGATCATAATCTTTGGCGAAAAACATATGCGTACGAGGGCTCTTCCCATATTCCATTACTTGTGAAGCTTCCTGAGTCACAAGGTTCTGTAAGAAAAAGGATTGAAGAACCGGCCCTTATCCAGGATATTATGCCAACCATATTGGATGCTTTAAATTTACCGATACCGGAGAGTGTTGATGGTAAAAGCCTGGTTCCTCTTATGAAAGATGAAACATATGAGTGGCGGGAATTCATTCATGGTGAACATAGTACATGCTATTCGGAAGAACAGGAAATGCAATATGTAACAGATGGAAAGACGAAATATATCTGGTTCCCGCGAATAGGAGCGGAACAGCTTTTTGATCTTGTGAATGACCCTTATGAATATGAAGATTTAATAGAAACTGAAAGGTATCAGGATGTATTAAGTTTGTGGAGAGAAAGACTTGTAACGATTCTTGAGCAAAGAAACTTAGGTTTAACAAAGGAAGGGCAGCTGGTATGCCAGAAAGGAAAGCCGTTCATAAAATCACCACACTATGAAGAACGAATGAAAGGGGTAAAACTGTTTAAACGGGAATAGTTCCTTATAACAACAATGAATTACAGCGTAAAAGAAGGCGGGTTTTTCAATGATGCAAGGCTGGGCAGCAACGGTAAATGAGATTTGTATATATATTATTAAAATCGCATATCTCAATGTACTATGGATAATATTCACTGTTATCGGTTTGTTGATTTTTGGGTTTGTTCCATCAACAATTGCTATGTTTACGGTTGTCAGGAAAATCATTCAAAAAGCCGATATCAAAATGACTCGTCTGTTTTGGGAAACGTATAAAACAGAATTCATAAAGGGGAATATCATTGGCTTCCTCCTTCTGATTACAGGATTTATCATTGGAGCAGATATTGTATTTTTATACCATCAGTCCGGACTGATAGCGAATTTGTTCCTGTATGCATTAATCGTGCTTATGTTTATTTACATGATTGTTCTTATCAATTTTTTTCCGGTATATGTACACTATGATCTGAAACTGTTCGCTTATTTGAAACAGGCCCTGTTTATTGGAGTTTTGCGTTTTTGGGTATCGGTCGTAATGGTAATTGCGTTATTGGCGGTTTGGATTATCATGTACTTTTTCCCGGGACTGGCTGTCTTTTTCTTAGGCAGCTTTTCAGGCTATATAGTAATGTTTGTTGCTTATAGAAACTTTACCTATCTTGAAATGAAAGTACTTGAAAACAAAGGAAGCTAAAGAATAGAATGTAAACCCGCTATAAAGGGAGTGTGACCTTATGTTAAAAGCGATTAATCAATGGTGTTATCCTGCGGGAATGTCACTTGAAAAAGTGTTCGAGTACAGCTGGGATGCAGGTTTTGATGCTGTGGAGCTGAACCTCAATCCGAAAGGGGACGCTGGTTTAACACCTGATACAACAGAGAAAGAAGCAAAAGAAATAGTGGAGCTCGCAAGTGAATATCATCTACAGTTAAAAGGTATGTCTACTGCATTATTGTGGAAATACCCGCTTTCAAGTCCAAAAGAGGAAGTCAGGGAAGAAGGAAGAAGCATTGTTAAAAAGATGATTGCGCTTTCTGAAACGATGGAATTGGATACGATTCTGGTTGTTCCTGGTCTCGTAAATGAAGCCGTCACTTATACAGATTGCTATGAAAGAAGCCAGGAGGAATTGAAAAAACTTATCCCAATTGCGGAGAACTACCATATACATATCGGCATTGAAAATGTGTGGAATAAATTTCTGCTCTCGCCACTTGAAATGGCCCGTTACATTGATGAACTCGATTCAGCTTATGTGGGAGCTTATTTTGATGTCGGTAATGTACTGCAGTTCGGATATCCGGAACAATGGATTCGTATTCTCGGTGATCGAATAAAGAAAATACATGTTAAAGATTTCAGTACCTCAATAGGAAATATGAATGGATTCAGACCTTTGCTATCCGGAGATGTAAATTGGCGGGGAGTGTTTACCGCACTTAAAGAAATAGGGTATGATGATGCGATTACTGCTGAACTTTCTCCTTATGCTATTGACCCGAGTGCACTTGCAAAAGATACATCAAATCATATGGACATTCTTTTTCGTTCTGTCCAGTAGGCAACGGGGGGTTGTGATATGGAAAAGCCTAACATTTTATTGGTTACAACCGATCAGCAGCATTTTAATACAATTGGTGCATTCAATCCGGAAATTTCCACACCTAACCTGGATCGTCTCGTTCAGGAAGGAACAACATTTCAGCGGGCATATTGTCCGAATCCTACATGTACACCATCACGTGCATCGATTATTACCGGGCAGTATCCGAGCCAGCATGGTGCATGGACACTGGGAACCAAATTGCTGGAAGACCGGCATACAGCAGGAGAAGACTTTTTGAAAAATGGTTACCAGACTGCTTTGGTAGGCAAAGCACATTTCCAGCCGACAGCTGAAACAGAGGAATATCGTTCGCTGGAATCATATCCTTTATTGTCGGATTTAGCTTTTTGGGAAAACTTTGAGGAAAACTATTACGGATTCGATCATGTGGAACTTGCCCGAAACCATACGAATGAACATCTCGTTGGACAGCACTATGCTCTGTGGATGGAAGAAAAGGGCTGCAAAAACTGGCGGGATTATTTCCTTGCGCCAACAGGCAGCATGGACCCGGCGACTAAGCACAAGTGGGGTATCCCGGAAGCGTATCATTACAACACATGGATTGCTGAACGCACCAATGCACTGGTTGAGAACTATGTGGAAGATGATCAAAACTTCTTTTTATGGTCGAGCTTTTTTGACCCGCATCCACCATATCTTGTACCGGAACCGTGGGATGAAATGTATGATCCGGAACAATTGACACTTCCAGATGTAAAAGTGGATGAACATAGTCAAAATCCACCGCATTTTCAACTGACACAGGAAGAGGATCCGGATTTTTCATCCTATAAAGAAAGCGGTTTCGCTATCCATGGATATCATAAACACGCTGGTATAAGTGCAGGGGAACAAAAGAAAAACATGGCAACATATTATGCGATGGTCAGCATGGTTGATAAATATGTGGGAAAGATTCTGGATAAACTTGATGAACTCAAGATTAGCGATAATACAATCGTTGTATTTACAAGTGATCACGGTCATTTATTTGGTCAGCATGGACTTCACTATAAAGGCGGCTTTCATTATGAAGATCTGGTGAAAGTGCCGTTTATCGTAAGGTATCCAGGTCAAGTACCGGCAGGGAAAGTTTCCGATGCCATACAATCTCTTGTCGATTTGTCCCCGACATTTTTGGACTTTTGTGAAATACCGGTACCGGATCATATGACAGGAGTTAGTCAGAAAGCGGTCTGGCTTGGTAAAAAGGAAAGTGCAAGAGACCATGCCATTTGCGAATTTCATCATGAGCCGACCACCATTCATCAAAAAACTTACGTGGACAGCCGCTATAAAATTACGGTCTATTATAAACAGAGCTATGGCGAGTTGTTCGACTTGCAGACCGATCCGGATGAAAGGAACAATTTGTGGGACAATCCGGATTATGAAAAATTAAAGTCTGAAATGCTGCTGAAATATATTTGGGCAGAACTTGAAAAAGAGCCTATGCCAATGCCCCGTATTTCACATGCATAAAATAAAGAAATTAATAATCTATTAAGGAAGGTGCAAAGAATGGAAAAAGTCAAAGTAGGTTGTATTGGTGCAGGGATTATTGCCTCGTTTCATTTAAAAAATTTAAATAAGGATGAGAATGCGGAAATAACAGCTGTATGTGATATCGTACAGGAGAACGCTGACAGAATGGGAAAGGAATACGGTGCCACAGCATATACCGATGCGGAGGAGATGCTTGAAAATGAGCAATTGGATGCACTATTTCTTTGTGTCCCTCCATTTGCCCATGGCGATATTGAGGAAAAAGCGGTGTCAAAAGGTATCCACATGATGGTGGAAAAACCGCTCGGCCTGGAAATGGAAAGCGTCCGTGCTAAAATGGAAGTCATTAAAAACTCCAGCGTGATCTGTGCAACAGGCTATTGTCTGCGCTACCTTGATACAGTAGCTAAAGCAAAAGAGTATTTGAAAGATAAAAAAATCGCAATGATGCGGGGTTATTACCTGACAAAGTTTGTCGAGACGCCATGGTACAGAGATATGGCCAAGTCCGGCGGGCAGCTAGTTGAGCAGTCCACACATATTGTTGACATGCTTCGTTATTTTGCAGGTGACGTTGAGAAAGTATCTGCGGATATGAATTTATTGGTTTCACAGGACATACCAAATATTAATGTGCCTGATGTTACGTCAGTTAACATGTCATTCCATTCCGGTGCTGTCGGACACATTGACTCTTCATTTATCCAGAATGATCACAGGATGGGGGCAGAAATACTTGGTCATAATTTCCGTGTGACAATTGATGGCACAACGTTAATTATCCATGAAGAAGACCGTACAATCACCTATGATTCAAAGGTCGATTTTTATGAAGAGCAGGATAAAGTCTTTATTAAAGCGGTGCAGACGAATAACAGAGATTTAATTTTATCAGATTATGAGAATGGCGCTAAGACATTGGAGGTCACACTTGCGGCCAATAAATCCAGCGAGAATGAAATGGCTGTCAGACTGCAGAAATGGTAAGTCTATGAATATACCTTTAACAAGGAGTGAAATGGCATGTTGAAGATTGCCCTGACTGGGTTGGGTAATATAGGGAGAATGCATCTGGAGCAATGGGATAAAATGGATGAATGTGAGGTCGTCGGCATTACAGGCAGAAATCAGGAGAAAGCAAAAAGAATGGCGGAGGAATTTAATACAACTTTTTTTCCTGACCTTCAGAATCTGTTAAACAGTGTTGAGGTGGATGCGGTGGATATATGTCTTCCAACATTCCTCCACTATCAATCTGCCAAAGAAGCTGCAGAATCGGGGAAACATGTGGTATGTGAAAAACCGTTGGGACTGAATGTGAAGGAATCAAAAGAAATTGTTGATCTGTGCAAACGGCAAAATGTTCAACTATATGTCGGACATACATTGCGATTCTTTCCTGAATATGTGAATGCACATGAGCAAATCAAATCGGGTGCGATCGGGAAAACTGGCGTTGTCAGACTATCGCGGGGGACTCCTTTTCCGGGAAAAGACGGATCGTGGTATGCGGACTCGGATAAGAGCGGCGGCGTAGTCTATGACTTGGGAATTCATGATTTTGACTGGTTGATTTGGACGTTTGGTGATGTGAAAAGGGTTATGGCTAAACAAGTCAAAAATGATGCCGGAGAAAGAGTCGATTATACATTGGTCACGTTAAGGATGGGGAATGGAACCGTTGCACATGTGGAGCTTTCATGGGCAAAAACCGAATTGGAAACATCATTTGAAATTGCCGGTGAAAAAGGAATGCTCGTCAACACAAGCCAGGATAGCCAGCCGCTCATCGTTCAGGCTGAAGAAGACGACGGTGAGGAATCCTATTTGCCGGAAAGTCTGGTGGGTGATCCCCCTTTATATGCACAATTAAAGCATTTTAAAAATTGTATTTTACATGGAGAGGAACCGATTATTACAGGTGATGATGCATTTAAAGCTGTCAAAACAGCTGCAGCGGTCAATCAATCTATCAAAAAGAATCAGCCTGTTGAAATAGGAGGGACGAATGGATGAAGATCGGGATTATCAGTTTTGCGCACATGCATGCCTTGTCATACGCTGAAAATATCGTGAACCACGCTCATGGGGAATTAACGGCTATTTGGGATAATGATCCGGACAGAGGATCTAAAATGTCGAAGCAGTTTAATTGTAATTATTATTCCGATTTGGACACATTCCTGCAATCAGATATAGAGGCAGTAATTATTTGTTCGGAAAACGCCAATCATAAGGAACATGTTATGAAAGCTTCCAAAGCAAAGAAACATATTTTGTGTGAAAAGCCGATAGCAACAGAAATCGGCGACGCAAAAGAAATGATAGACGTTTGCAATGAGGAAAATGTCCTGCTGCAGGTTGCCTATCCTGTCCGGTATTCCCCAGTAATCAAACAACTGAAGAAAATTGTCGCATCAGGTAAGATTGGTGATGTCGTGGCGATCAATGGAACGAACCATGGCCAGTTGCCCGGCGGATGGTTTGTGGAAAAAGAATTATCCGGCGGGGGTGCTGCTACAGACCATGTTGTACACGTAATGGATATTATCAGATGGATATTATCAGATGAGGTGAAGGATGTCTATGCAGAATTGGATACAAGATTCTACGATATCGATGTGGAGGACTGCGGTATCGTTACATTGGAAATGGAATCCGGAGTCATTGTAACCATTGATCCAAGCTGGTCCCGTCCGAAGACATTTCCGACCTGGGGTGATGTGACAATGGAAGTGACTGGTACGAAAGGAAGCATAAGCATTGATGCCCTGAAACAGCATACCCTTTTCTATAATGATGCAAAAAATGCAGTACAGCATGTCCCATGGGCAGCAGACACTGACCAGTTGCTCGTTGATGATTTTATAAAATGTGTGACAGAAGGAAATCAGCCTTTTACAACAGGGGAAGATGGCCTCCGTACACTGGAAGTTGTCAAAGGAGCTTACCAGTCAGCTGAAGCAAATGAAAAAATAATTTTGGATAAGCTGGAACTAACATGAAACTTGGATTGAGTTCTTATAGTCTTTACGCCGCAATGAAAGAAAGAGAAATGACGATAATGGACGTCATTGACTGGACAGCAAATAATGGCGGACAGCATATTGAAATGGTGCCGGAACTGGGCTTCTCATTGAAAAACAACCCGGAGTTTGCAGATGAGATTCGTACAAAGGCCCATGATGCAGGCATTGAAATTTCCAATTATGCGATCGGGGCCAACTTTATACAGGGGAGCAAAGAAGCTTACAGTAACGAAATAGAGCGGGTGAAAAAAGAAGTTGATATGGCAGACCGTCTTGGTGTGAAATTAATGCGTCATGACGTGGCAACTAGATCTGATACAAGTATCAGACAGTTTGAGGAAGATGTGCCCGAACTGGCGGCTGCCTGCAGAGAAATAGCTGATTATGCTTCCCGGTATGACATGACGACAAGTGTGGAAAACCACGGATTTTATATCCAGGCCAGTGACAGAATTCAATCACTGATTCATCACGTTGGCCGCGATAATTTTAAGACAACTCTTGATGTCGCAAACTTCCTGTGTGTTGATGAAGATCCGGTGTCTGCAGTCAAAAAAAATATACCGTTCGCTTCAATGGCTCACATTAAAGATTTTTATTACCGGGATGCATACCCGGGTGAAGGCTGGATCCAAACAGAAGCAGGAAATTATCTGAGAGGTGCAATTGCCGGGCATGGTGATATAAGTATCAGCGAAATATTAAAGGTCATTAAAGAATCCGGATATGATGGTTATATATCCGTAGAGTTTGAAGGAATGGAAGAGTGCAAAAAGGGTTCAAGGATAAGCATTGATAATGTTTTCCGTATTTGGAATGAAATATAAAGAGGTCTATCCGACTTATATCAACAATCTATTCATCCATTGAAAAAATCAATCTGTTGCGAACAGGCTTAATAAATTAGGAGGGGAAAATTTCATGAAGAAATATCTGATTATTTTGTTAACACTGGTTTTCGTGTTGGCGTCCTGCTCTTCAAACGAAGAAGAGGCAACAGGAGAAAAGGACAGTAGTAAGAGTGAAGGGCCTGTAACGATTTCTTTTATTCAGCCTGGACTGGAAAAGCCACAAACCAAGAAAGCAATCGAAAAAACTGTGAAACGTTTTGAAGAAGAGAATCCCGATATCAAAGTGGATGTGCAGGGAGTAGGATGGAAACAGGCGTATCAGAAACTGGTAACCGGTTTTCAAAGCGGTGAATCCCCGGATGTCATTTATGGGGGTACCCGGTGGATGCCTGCATTCCAAGCAATGGAAGCAATTAAGCCTTTAAACGAATTTGCAGAAGAAAAAATAAAAGAATATCCCGAATCCTTAAGGTCTTCAGGAAAAATTGGTGATGAGATCTATGCCATTCCTAGAAGTTTTTCCTCAAGAACGTTGTATTATCGTTCTGACCTGATTGAAGAGCCGCCAAAGACATGGGATGAGTTAGTTAAGAAAGCAAAACAGGTTCAAAAAGAAAATGAAGGGATGTTTGGTTTTGGTATTTCAGGTGCATCCGGTGCTGTATCTACCACGACCCAATACTTTAATTATGTCGTGCAAAATGGGGGTGAAGTTTTTGACAAAGAGGGGAACGTACAGATTAATTCCCCGGAAGCAGTAGAAGCATTGGAGTTTTACAGAGATTTGTATACCAAACATAAGATCACACCGAACCCGCTTGAATATACACGTGAACAACTTCCAATCTTGTTTAAAGAAGGAAAACTGGCGATGTTTGTAAACGGACCGTGGGCGAGAGGGATTATGGAAATTGAACAGGATGACGAAGATACACCTTTCAAAGTAGCAAAACTTCCAAAGGGAGAACAGATGGGGAATATACTTGTTTCTGATTCCTTAATGATGTCTGCTGACACTGAGCATCCAGAGGCAGCCTGGAAATTTATAGAGCATTTGACTTCTTTGGAAGAGCAAAAGAAATATGATAAAAACGAAGGTCTTGTACCAATTTTATCGGAAGAATCAGAAGACCCATATTTCAAGGAAGACCCGTTTTTCTCCAAGTTTGTTGAGATGGTCGAATACGGGCATGAACAACCAAAGGTCACAGCTTGGGAGCCATTCCAGGACATTGTCATTGAAGCAGTTCAAAAGTCACTCCAAGGGGAAGATCCACAAAAGTTACTGGACAATGCAGCAAAAGAAATAAAAAAACAGAACCTTGAACCGAAACAATGATGACAAGAAGGGTCAGATGTCAATCTGACTCTTCTTGAATAAAACATAAGGGTGTATGTGTAAATGAGTTCACAAATAAAAAAAGAAAGGATTTCCTATAAGTTAAGAAAAATGGTATCACCTGAACGTTCACCTTTTTTCTTTTTATTGCCATTGTTTTTATTTCTTGTGTTAATGGTTGCTTATCCGATTGGAAGGATCATTTATCTGTCATTTACGCAAAATATATTGACGCGTCCTGATCTGGGTGTGAGTTTTAACGGATTGGGAAACTATACTGCTCTTTTGGGATCCATTGAGTTTTGGGCGACAGTTTTACGAACCGTTTTATGGACAGGATTATCCGTGATCGGCAAATGCCTGATTGCCATGTACATAGCCCTTCTTCTTGCAAAAAACATTGCGTTTAAGCGGTTATATATGGGTTTATTATTAATCCCGTGGGTAACACCCATGGTCGTAGCAGCCGTTGTCTGGAAGTGGCTGTATGACGGACAATTTGGAACCATAAATTATATTTTGCTTCAACTGAATATTATTCAAGAACCGATTATCTGGCTTGGGAATGAATTATCGGCATTTATAGCAACGGCCATCGTGGATATGTGGATTGGTATTCCGTTTCTGGCATTGATGCTTCTTTCCGGTTTGCAGTCCGTTCCTGTGGAATTGAGTGAGTCCGCCAGCATTGATGGAGCTAATGCAATTCAGCGCTTTTTTTTCATTACGTTGCCGACAATGAAGCCTATTATTCTTGTTGCAACGGTGTTGACAGGCATCTGGACATTTAATTCCTTTGGTGTTATCTGGCCGATGACGAACGGCGGCCCTGTACAGGCCACAACAACACTTGTGGTTGACGCGTACAAACGGTCATTTGGTGCATTTGATATGGGAATGGGAGCAACAATAGCTATTATTATATTCCTGATCCTTCTAGGATTCACAATCATTTACAAACGCCTCTTGGACAGACAAGGTGAACTTTGATGCTTATTAGGGGAGGAATAGATTCATATGAAGAATAAATGGCGGAATGCACCTGTTCACATAGGACTATGGATTACATTGATTATATTATTGTTTCCCGTTTGGATTATGATATCCACTTCACTTCAGAAATATGAAGATGTGTTTAATTGGCCGCCGGACTGGCTTCCAAACAAACCTGAGTGGATAAATTTTGTGAATGTCTGGTTAGGAGACTACAGTTTCCATGAACCTTTTTTCAATAGTATTATCATTTCAGTTTCGACAGCGCTGATTAGTATTGTGATAGCCTTTCCTGCTGCATATGCTTTGACAAGGTTCAAATTCAAAGCAAAGAATTTACTGTTGCTCATTGTATTAGTCACACAAATGTTCTCACCTATTATTTTAATTGTTGGTTTGTTTCAGTTGATACAAACTTATAACCTTCTAAATACGTTAATAGGCGTGATTATTACGAATTCTGTGTTTACGACGCCAATGGCTGTTTGGTTAATGTATGGGTATCTTCAGAGCATACCAGTCACATTGGAACAGGCTGCCTTTGTGGATGGTGCGTCAAGGTTTAAAAGCATTATCAGAATCACCTTTCCCTTAGCTGCACCAGGCGTAGCAATGGCGGGAATCTATGCTTTTATTATGTCCTGGAATGATTTAATTATTCCATTGATACTAATATCTGAAGATAGTCTCAGGCCAATTAGTCTGGCGCTTACTGATTTTGCCGGACAGAATGTGGTGTACTGGCATGAAATGATGGCTGCTAGTGTTATTAGTACGTTACCTGTCGCAATTTTGTTCAGTTTTGTGCAAAATTTGTTTGTTAAAGGTTTTATGTCTGGGGCAGTGAAGGAGTAAATGAATGGTGCGTTATGTATGACAAGTCAAAAAAATAGATAATCATCTTTAATAATTGTTGAATAATATTTCTGAAAAAATTAAATCACAGAAGGTGTTGTCATATGCATGAGAAAGGTATAATCAAACCTTCCTGCTGTACGGCTAGCAGGAGCAGTGTGGAAAACGATATTTCGGAAACAATGCAGGACCCTATTGAAAGTATAGATGAAGGTGAAGGGGGGAATTTTGGCAAAAAAATGGTTTATTTGCCGGGCGGTGATTTTTTGATGGGATCCGAAGACGAAGAAGGATTCCTGGCAGATAGGGAAGGACCTGTCAGAAAAGTTAATATTAAACCATTTTACATTGATCGGACTGCTGTCAGCAACCGTGAATTCAAACAATTTATAGAGAAAACGAATTATAAGACAGATGCTGAAAAATATGGCTGGTCTTTTGTATTTTACAAATTTTTATCAAAG
This sequence comes from Lentibacillus sp., assembly GCF_035301675.1. Taxonomy (NCBI): domain Bacteria; kingdom Bacillati; phylum Bacillota; class Bacilli; order Caryophanales; family Bacillaceae; genus Lentibacillus; species Lentibacillus sp. Next base: position 11,442 of record NZ_DATGTT010000045.1, read on the forward strand.
AAACAGTTAAAAAATGCTCTGCAACTCCAAGGGACTCCATGGTGGTTTGCTGTTGAGGGAGCTTATTGGTATCAGCCTGAAGGGGAGGGTTCTGACATTGAAACACGCATGGATCATCCTGTCATTCATGTCTCGTGGAATGATGCGCAAGCGTTTTGCAGGTGGTCCGGTAAACGCCTTCCTATGGAGAAAGAATGGGAATTCGCTGCAAGAGGCAGGCTCGAACAGAAAAGATATCCTTGGGGAGATGAATTGCACCCGGACGGAGAGCATTACTGTAATATCTGGCAGGGTGATTTTCCCCGAACGAATACGCAGGATGATGGCTATCTGGGCACAGCACCTGTCGATTCGTTCCCGCAGAATGGATACGGGCTTTACAATATGGCAGGAAATGTGTGGGAATGGTGTTCTGACTGGTTTGGCAAGTCTGTAAATCTGTCTCGAAAAGTAGATCCGCAAACACCAAAAACGATGCGTGGTGGTTCCTATCTGTGCCATTATTCCTATTGCAATCGTTATCGCGTGGCAGCAAGAAGCTCAAACACAATGGATAGTTCAACAGGAAATCTAGGGTTTCGTTGTGTGAGGAATGCTTAAAAATTATAGGCTATACTTTAATCAGAAAGTGAGGGGTAGAATGAATACTTATGAACAACCCAACATTATTTTTATGATGAGTGATGATCATGCTTCTCATGCCATGAGCTGTTATGGAAGCTTGATTAATGAGACACCTAATCTGGACAGAATTGCAAATGAAGGAATGCGTTTAGACAATTGCTTTTGTACGAATTCGATTTGTGCCCCAAGCCGAGCCGCTATTTTAACGGGTAAATACAACCATATAAATGGTGTTAAAACACTGGGCGATAAATTTGACAGCAGACAGGAAACCGTTCAGCGTCTGCTGCGGGAAAACGGATATCAGACAGCTCTCATCGGAAAATGGCACTTGGGTCACGGCGGGACTCATGATCCAGCAGATTTCGATTACTGGAATATATTGCCGGATCAGGGTGATTATCATAATCCAAAGATGATCGAAATGGGAGAAGAGAAGCAGACAAAAGGGTATGTCACTGATATTATTACTGACCTTTCCTTAGAATGGTTGAAAAACAGAGATAAAAAGAAACCGTTTATGCTCATGTATCATCATAAGGCCCCGCACCGTCCGTGGGATCCGGATGAAAAGCACGCTCATATGTATGAAGATACAAATATTCCGGAGCCCTACAGCTTTAACGATGATTATGAAGGAAAAGCCCAGGCGGCGAAAGAAGCAACGATGCGGATTGACCGTGACCTCGTTAAACGGGATGTTAAAGCAAACCCGCCGGAGGGGCTTTCGGATAAAGAACTAAAAAGCTGGTACTACCAGCGGTATATTAAGGATTATTTGCGCTGTGTAGCCTCAATTGATGATAATGTTGGAAGAATGCTGGATTATCTTGATGAGGAAGGTATAACGGATAATACAATCATTATTTATACTTCCGACCAGGGATTTTTCCTTGGCGACCACGGTTGGTATGACAAACGATTCATGTATGAGGAATCCCTAAGAATGCCTTTCATTATTCGTTATCCAAAAGGGATACGTCCAGGCTCTGTTACGAAAGATTTTGCTTTGAATGTGGATTTTGCAGAGACATTCCTCGATTACGCTGGAATAGATATTCCGGATGCAATGCAAGGAAGAAGCCTCCGCCCCATATTGGAGGGGAATACACCAGAGGATTGGCAGACTTCCATGTATTATCGCTATTGGGAACATTTAAGCAAAGATCATAAGGTAGGAGCCCACTATGGTATTCGGACACATCGGTATAAATTAATTTATTATTATGGTGAGTCTTTGGGAGCGGCAGATGCAATAGAAGAATACAGAGAGCCGGAATGGGAACTGTATGATCTGGAAAATGATTCTTATGAGATGTCTAATGTTTATGATGATTCCGCTTATGAAAAAGTTATTGAGGATTTAAAAAAAGAGTTGTACCGATTAAAAGAGGAGGTAAAAGATAGACCCGACAACGTCCGAGCGTGATTTTCGGATGCTGAAAACGAAAAGCTGTCAGCTGTTGTAGACTAATCATGCAGCCAAAATCCTAGTTACACACCTTTTATGTCCAAAGACACCGCAAAACACTGTTTCTATGCCCTTTTGCGGTGTTTTCGTTTACCTATCCACTGTCGATAGTCGAGTATACTCGAAAACTTTGTCCAGCATATTGTAATAACCCCCAAAAATAATTTAAGGGAACACAAGTCTTTTTTTACCTTTCCATTTGGGTAGAACTGAAGCCGTTTTAGTCACTGTCTGCTTTATTCATTTAAAATTCTCCCTATAATCTGTGAACTTCCGGGAGTCTATTTATTAATAGGAAAAAGCCATCCAAAAACACAACATTGCCTTAAGTGTTAAAAATGACAGTGTCTTCACTGGTTGCTATGTTGTTCTCACCCATTTCTTTAATTGTAGCTTCAACTCTCTTATGTTCATAAAAGTAGAAATAAATAGCCCTTGTTTTAATCGTAAAATTCGTCATATCAAATATATTAAAAGAAGAGGTTGAAAGGTCTGAATAAGGATTAGCTTGTAGAGGAAAACAAGTATTTTCTCTACAAGCTTTTTGTATTTACTGATGTACTTAAATGAAATAGGAACCCACATACATAGTCGAAATTGGGATTCGAATTAAAAAAGTCAGATAAAATATAAAAACTTTTAATCGCAAGGTTGTATTTTTTCTGGAATGCCCCCATTTATAGATAGAGATGTCCGGGCATCTTTGGTGAAGGGACAGTCAGAAGAAAGACTTCCCAAAAAATTTTTAGGAGGTATATAACACTATAAATTTTAAACCTGCACGAGAACAAAACCCTGAGAAGGATACGAGCCATTTTAAAAATTTTTATTGAAGGAGAATGTATTATGAATGTTAAACTCTCAAATGCTGGCGTTCCTTTTGCTTCATTGGTTAATAAAGGACTAATGCCCGCCGACCGTGACTTGATCGATTCTGAACTTCCGTTTTTCAATAAAGATCCATTCCAATTAGGTGTTGCTTCTGGTGATCCTAGATCTGACAGTGTTGTACTATGGACAAGGTTAGCTCCGGAACCTCTAGCAAATGACGGATTCGGAGGAATGCCGAACAGAGAGGTTCCAGTACAATGGGAAATGGCAACTGATCAAAACTTTCGAGAGATTGTTGATTCAGGAACGGCCCGAGCATTGCCGGAATTATGCCACTCTGTACATGTAGAAGTTCACCAATTGGAATCAAAAACTTATTACTATTATCGCTTCAAGGTAGGGTCGGAAATCAGCCCTGTCGGAAGAACAAAAACAGTGCCTTCCGCGGACGATTCGGTTTCTTCGTTGAAATTTGCATTGGCATCATGTCAAGCGTGGTATCATGGGTATTATACCGCGTACCAATATATGGCAGAAGATGATTTGGATTTAATCTTCTTTCTCGGTGATTATATTTACGAGTACGCCATTAATGAATCCAATCTGAAACGCAAAGCTAACCTTTCAAGTCACCACAATGTTAAAGTCGTAACCCTTGATCAATATCGTCTCAGATACTCACTTTTTAAAACGGATCCTGATTTACAAAATGCACATGCTGCCTTCCCTTGGGTTACAACTTGGGATGACCACGAAGTCGAAAATAATTATGCTGCCGATAAATCCCAGTATGGTGCTACGCCAAAACAGTTTTACCAGCAAAAATCTGATTCGTATCAAGCTTTTTATGAAAATCTTCCACTTAGAAGTACGTCAATTCCGTATGGACCTAACCTGGATTTATATCAAAAGATCACATATGGCAATTTAGCAGAATTTAATGTGCTTGATACAAGACAATACCGGAATGATATTGTATCAGGAGATGATGATGAGCGATTTAAATCAAATCGGTCCATACTGGGTTATGAACAAGAACAGTGGTTATACGATAATTTAGAGACTTCCCAGGCAAGGTGGAATGTCCTTGCTCAGCAGGTAATTATGGCACAAGTTGACCGTGATCCAAGTTCTGAGGAAAGTTTTAGCATGGATAAATGGGATGGTTACGTTGCCAATCGGGAGCGGGTCTTTTCATCATTCAGAGATAACAACGTCCAAAATCCAGTGGTGCTTTCAGGTGATATACATCGCCATGCAGCCGCTAATCTGAAAGCAGACTTTAATGACCCTTCCTCACCTAATATTGGTACAGAATTTGTTGTATCGTCCATAGCATCCGGTAAAGATGGGGAGGTAAATGATGAGCAGGAACGTAATGCTTTAGAAGAAAATGACCACTTAAAAGTTTACAGAAACCAGCGCGGTTATGTTCGCTGCACTGTTACACCTGAGGAATGGCAAACTGATTTTCTGGTTGTTCCTTATGTCACCAGACCGGGAGCTCCACTGCACACTCTTGCAAGTTATGTTGTCAGAGACGGGGAAAATACGCTGCAACAACTAGAAGCCTCTGTTGATATAAAGAATATGTAACTTTTGGTGCCTGTCACTTCCCGAATTTTGTCGAACGGCCGAGCATACCTAAATCCTGCTCAGTTCCTAGTTGCATCACTATAACAATTGTATCCGGAAAAGAAAAAGTGTCATGTCAATTATCATGGCACTTTTTCCATTTGGGGTCAATTATAGTAAAAATATTCATCTAGTCATTATGCTACTTTACCTATTTCGGGATTCCGGCCGTTGTATTGACTCTGCAGAAATTCTTTGAAGATGTTAAATCTCATTAATTACAGCTGGATAGTCGACACTTGTGAATTCCTGGATTGTTTCGATGAATTTCTTCATCGTATTTGTTACGTATGATTCTGCATGCCAAATGAAGACAGTTGATATATTGCTGTATTTATCAGGGATATCATGGCAATGAATCGCACCGTCC
>NZ_DATGTT010000046.1:0-2311 GCF_035301675.1 Lentibacillus sp.
ATGTATACATTTCATATGCCAGCCTTTATATTTTTAGCAGGTTTTTTTGCAAAAGGATCTGGTGATATAAAGTACGTTTTAAAACTGTCTAAAAAGCTTTTACTCCCATATCTTATATTCCAAGTGGTTTATTCCATTTTCTATTTTTATATAGGTAAAGAGGGATGGCAAACTAGCCTGTTTGATCCGCACTGGTCTTTATGGTTTTTATTTAGTTTATTCAGTTGGCATATGTTGCTGTATTGGTTTAAAAAGATACCTGCAGTATTAGGTATTTTAATCGCTGTTCAAATTGGTTTGATTGTGGGTTATTTTGGAGAGATTGGTCATACGTTTAGCTTATCACGCACTCTTGTATTTTTCCCATTCTTTTTATTAGGATATTGGCTAACTGAAAAACATGTTATGTGGTTAAAACAACGAGCTTTTAAATTGATTTCATTAGTCATTATGTCAGCTGCAGCCGTAGCGATTTATTATGCACCAGATTTTAACTCTGGTTGGTTGTTAGCTTCGAAATCGTATGGTGACCTTGGCTCACCTGAATACGGTGGGATTGCAAGATTACTTGTTTATTTAACATCGACCTTGATGGCGATGAGTGTGATGGCATGGGTTCCTACGGTGAAGAGCAAATTAACTTTTATTGGAACTCGGACACTCTATGTTTATCTTCTGCATGGATTTTTCATTCAGTATTTCCGTGAAGCTAATTTATTTAAAGTCGATAATATCTTTGATCTATTCGGACTCGGCCTGCTATCAGCCTTGATTGTATTCATCTTATCGAGCAAACCTGTTCTAGGTATATTGCAACCACTTGTTGAAGGAAGCACATCTATTATAAGGAAGACAATCAATGGTTTTCGGTCCACGCGAAAAGAGTCGAGTCAAGAGATGAATGCTTAGTTAATATTCAATAAGTAGTTTTCAAAATTTGCCCCCCTATTTTATTTTTATATAAAACAGACACCTCGCCAACAATCAACATTGGCGAGGTGTTGTATTTAATGATTAAGTGTATTGATTTCATAAACTATGCAGTAACTAATGGATTACTTTCAAAACAAGCGTAATCACCACCGTCTGGGATCGCTCCGGGGGATGCTTTCCGCGGGCACGGCCTCAGCCTCCTCAGAAGCAAAGAACGCTTCTTGCGGGGTCTTCGGACTCGCGCTATTCCCGCAGGAGTCACCGCCCTGCGCTCACCCAGACTATTAAAGTTGTTTTATGCTACTATAAGCCCTTTTCCGCACAATGATAGTGCACTGAAACCAGCGGAGGAAATACACGGAGACTCCTAGGGGAGCTATGGTTTTCGGTGGGGCGAGCATTCACGCGCAGTCCCAGAGGCATCGGTGAGACCCCGAAATGCGTTAGCATTCGGAGGCTCACCAGCGACGAAGAATGAACTACAATTCTTCTTTGCCCCTGGAAAGCGAAGTGTATTTCCGTAGCGTTGGACTAACACTTGCAATTTCAGTTTGAGAGTGGCAGAAAGAGTTACTGCGCAGTTTATATCACTACAAATCTTCCATGAATATAGTTTCCACCTTTAAAAAATAATATGAGCAATCAAGACAATAACAGGTAAAGTGATGACTGTTCTTAGTAAAAAGATGATGAATAATTGCTTGATTGAAACGGGGACTTTGGAACCGAGCAAGACGCCTCCGACTTCAGACATATAGATTAATTGAGTAACCGACAAGGCAGCGATAATGAATCTTGTAATTTCAGCTTCAATCGAAGACCCAATAATTGCAGGCAAGAACATATCCGCGAATCCGATTAAAATTGTTTGAGATGCTTCAGCTGCATACGGAACTTGCATCACTTCAAGTAACGGGATAAAAGGCAGTCCAATCCACTGAAAAACAGGAGTATATTCAGCTAATATAAGTGCAATTAAACCAAATGCCATAACAATTGGCGCAACACCCATCCACATATCAAGCACATTTTGAAATCCTTGTTTGAAAAATTGATATAAACTTGTTTCTTGTTTGGCACGCTTTAAAGCTTGCTCATAAGCATATTCACCCATGTGTCGCTCTTTTGGAATCGACTCATCTATCTTTTCTGCATTCTCGTTGATATACGTATCAGGATATTTAGATAGCGGCGGAATGCGTGGCATAATTAAAGCGGCGACAGCCCCTGCAACAAGCACAGTTAAGTAAAAAGGTACAAACATATGACCAAGATCAACTTCCGAAATGACAACTAAGGTAAATGTGATGGAAACGACGGAAAATGTTGTTCCAATAATAGCCGCTTCTCTTTTTGTATAATATCCATCTTCATATTG